>NZ_CP102098.1 GCF_024582835.1 Vibrio japonicus | reverse complement strand
GCCTGGGCCTCGGTCAACTGCTGTTTGCAGGTGTCCAGCTCCTGGGCCTGTTGTTCGTATGCGTCTGCCAGCTCGGCCCGCATGGTGTCAGCGTCTGCACGTTCGGTTTCCCATGCCTGTTTTGCAGCGGTTAGCGACTCGTTGGCCAGCTCCTGGGCTTCACTCCAAACGGTGGCCAGTGCTGCGCTCATGGCGTCCTGTACGCGCTCCGGGATCGCTACGGCCACGGCTGCCGGTGCGGCGGTCTGCTGTCGCCTCCATTCCTTCATCACGGCGCTGGTTGTGTTCATATCGGCACGGGCTGCACGGCGCACCTGGTCAACGGTGGGGAACCGCTCGCGGTTGGTGTCCTGGTAAAGCTGGTCTGCGGCGTCGATGATGCGGGCGCGAATGTCGTTGCTGATTTCCATTGTCTGTCCCTCGTCTGGATGAACTACCATAATAAGAATAATAATATTATTCTTATTATTATGCAAGCGTTATTATTATCGCCCTGCGCTGCGCGGTGATCCCTGGCTGCTGCGGGTGCGCGGTCAGTCCGGCGCTCTGTGCGGCTCTCTGTGCGCTTTTTGGTGTCGGGGTAGGCCAATGCCTTGCCTTGTACTCTTTCGGCCCTCCTGCGGCCTCTCCGGCGCTCACATTGCCCGGCTATCGCTCGATGCTTGCGCCCCCTTCCTTTTGGCGTTCAAACATTCCACCAAACCAACAGGCGGCACGGTGGCCAGCCCCTGGCACTGCACTAGCAGTCACCTCCACCTTGATTAACCTGTTTTTGACGGCCTTTCAGTCGTCACGGTGGCTAGTTCTTGGTTTAACAGCTTGCGGATACCTCCAAAACGGCCAGAAACAGGCACAAGGGCCGTTTTCTGGCTCTGGTGGTGGGGTTGGCAGGGTAGGGCGCGAAAGCGCCCGTTATAGACTCCAGCGGGCCGCTTGCGGCCCACATAGTCCAGGCTGACGCGAAGCGGCAGGGCGAAGGGAGCGAAGCGACCGAAGGGCAGGCGTGCCGATAGGCACTTTTCGGCGGTCGATTTTCTGCGGTGCCTGGCTGTTTTCCACAGCGGCGGGGGTGATCCGCTATAGGATATTTTTACAGGTAAAAACTATAGGTATTACCTTATAGGTTTAGGGGGGGTCGGATTTAACGAAGCTGGGGGGGTCGGATTTAACGAGAAAACGGCTTAAAGGGGGGTCGGATTTAACGAAGCTGGGGGGGTCGGATTTAACGAGGATAAGTTATTGATTTAACAGGGTTATGCACAGGACGCCTTCAAAAGCGGCCCCTTTCAAGCACAAAAAACCCGGCACGGTGGCCGGGTCGGGTGTCGATCAGCCCTTGTAGGGCACTGGTGGGGGGCTGGGCATCAGCAGGAGGCCGCCTGTTACCTGCTTTACTTTGGCGTCCGGGTAAACCATTAGGACATTGTGAAGGGCTGGAAGAAACCGCTTTTTGAAGTCTTTATCTGCGTCTTTCCCTTGGTACTCCTGGGCGAACTGCTCCCGGATGCTACGCCAGTGCAGTGTTACCGGACGGCCCTCGATCCGGTGCAGTCGATGGGCTAGCCAGCAATAAATATCCAGTGCCAAAGCTGAGCCTGAAAGGGCATCAAGCGCCCTGTTATCCAGTGGTACAGGGCTTTCCATCAGAATGTTATAGAAGTCGGCAGACAGGCACAGCGTGCCCGGCCATAGTGGCCGTTGATCGCTTTCCTGGTCGTTTATCCACGCATCAAATTGGCTCACGGGCTGGGCGCTGTAAGTGCGGCCTTTAAACCCCATCTGCAAACGGCAGGCGGCTAATGCGTGCATTTGGGTGCGTAGGGTTTTGTAGCGTGCGCCCTGAGCATCCTTGCCCATCAACCGCAAGAACTCGGCGGCGCTCTCGCCTATGTGAATTTCCGGTGTCTTGTGGCGCACGGCATAAGTAGAAAGCCAAGCCAAAGCAAGCCGGGGCATTGCTCCATAAGGAACGGGCTGCTCTACCGGCCCGCTTCCTTCATCCAGCAACCCGGCTTGAACGTGAACCCATGCGTCACCGGATCGGCGTAGGAAACTGGTGCCATTAACCTTGGATCGGGGCAAACCTACTTGGCACAGAATGCCATGATTAAAAGCCATATCGTCCCCTGTCGGCGGCGCTTCCATAATCCGGGCTGACGCATCAATCAGGGCTATATCGGCCCGTGTGGGCTGTTTCCGGGGCTTGTCGGCCTTCTCGCTGCCACTGGCGGCCGCCTTCTTGGTGGCACTGCTCCGGCGCTTTTGAGCGGGTGCCTTTTTGGCGTTATCAACCTTGGCCGGTGCTGCCGGTGTCGGGTCGCTACTCCTGTCCTGGGCGGCCTGCTGCGGCTCCTGGGCCTGCTGCGCTTTTCGGGCTATTTCAACGGCTGTTTCCGGGTCTATCCCTTTATCTACCAGCCTCCGGGCGTAGTCCTTCGCTTCTGTATCATTCATGGTTATTTTCTCCCTAGTTCAATCCCGTGCATTGGATTGGTTTAACTGGCTTTCTCTTTTAGCTGCTTCTTTTCTTCCTGGCGTGTGATCCGGTACACCGTGGATCGGTGGATTCCAAAAATTCGGGCGGCCTCTGTGGGGGTTTTGCCTGACGCCAATAATTCCAAAAGGGCGGCACGTTTATCGTCTGTCATCTTAACCGGCGGCCCCATGTAAACGCCCCGTTTTCGCGCCTCTGCTCGGCCTATATCGGTGCGTTCCTTGATTAACGCCCTCTCAAACTCCGCTATGCCCGCAAAAACGGTCAGAACCATTTTACCGGCTGGTGTTGTGGTATCGGCCCACGGTTCTGCCAAGCTCTTAAACCCTGCCCCGGCTTCATGTATCTGTTCCACTAGCATCAGCAAGTCGCGGGTGCTGCGGGCCAGTCGATCCAGACGGGTGACTATCACAACATCACCGGCCCGCAACTTGGACAGCATCTTTTGAAGCTCCGGGCGGTTTTGGTGCCTGGCGGTGATCTTCTCGGCAAATACCTGGTTACAGCCTGCCGCCTCCAACTGCTCTACCTGGCCACCGAAGTCCTGGGCCTTAGTGCTGACACGGGCATAACCGAACGTCATTCGTCCCGTGAACAAGTCGGGGGTGTCTGTGTCTCTCGTTTCCATCTGCCTACCTGTCGCATTCTACGGATTTTTTAATAGAACAAAAGAACCATAACTTATGGAACACATTTATGCGACAGTTCCGGCCAATTATTCGGTGTCTCATTAGTTAGGAGTTATGCGACAGCGGGCGGCCCTTGCCGGGCCGGTGCCTGGGGGGGGTCTGATTATGCGTAGGGGGGGGTGATTATGCGTGGCTCTGTGGTTAGACTGGTTTCAGCATCAGGGCCAGCATGGAAGCGGGCGCGGTGTAGTAGGACAGGAGGCAGCCCGGCCAGTGTGCCGGGCTTTTTTATTGGACAACGGCCAGCCAGTCGCAAGGGTTCGCGGTGCTGCAACGGGTAGCGATACGCTGGGCGGCCTGCTGTGCATCCTTGGCGTTCACCAGAAACCCAAACCCGGTAGGGTTATGGGTGAAGCTCACCACGCCCACAACTTCACCGGCCTGGTTAATCACCGGGCCGCCACTGCTGCCCTGGTAAATTCTGGCATCTATCTGGATCAGGTCGCGCCCTCCCCTCAAAACTTCGTTGTTCCTGGACGTGGCCAGCCATGACCGGCGCGGGTGGCTCACGATCCCGGCGCTGATACTCTCGCTAAATCCTGCCGGGCCTCCTACGGCGGCCACCGGCTCCCCTCGCTCCGTTCCTGCGGCGAACGGCAGCGCGGGCCGGTTCAGGGTCGGCACGGCTAACAGGGCAACGTCTGCGCCTCTGTGGCGCGGCTCATGGCCGATAAGCTGCGCGGCGTGTTGCTCACCCTCTGCGGTGATAACGGTAAACCCTGCCCTGCTCATAGCCTCCACGGAATGCGCGGCGGTCATCACATACGAACGGCCCTCGATCTCTACCACAAATCCGGTGCTGTCATAGGTCGGGGTCTGGTCGGTGGGTGTCGGTCGCCAGCCGGTCAGCCAGCGGTTTAGGTATTCGGTGGCTTTGGTGGCCCATCCCAGACGAAAGCCGGGGATCTCCATCACTCGGCTGGCCGTTGCTGCGTCTACGGTTTTCACGGTCACAACTGACGGCAGAACATCGGCGGCTTGCTCTCGCCAGTCATTCGCCTGGGCAACGGTCGCCACGGTGGCAAGTACGGCAGCGGCTAACACGGCTAACAGTCTGCGGATCATGGCCGCACCTCCTGCACCTGAGCGGCGAACGCTTCAACGGCCTGGCGGTTGGTGGCGGCTTCTGTCGCGGCGGCAACGGATACGATCAGCGAGGCGCTGAACGTGATATAAGCGGCAAGGGCAACGGCTTTCATTCGGTGCCCTCCCCGTGCAAACGGCGGTACAGGGTGGCATCCTGCCACTGCTCAACAAGATCATGGCCCTGGGCGATATTCTCCCGGTGCGTGTGGACGGCGTAGGCCATCAGCGGGGCGCTAATGGCTCCGGTGCCAATGAGGCACAAAATAGCGATAGCGGCCCAATCTCGCGGCTTTGGTGTAGGACATTTAGACCTATCGGCTGTTATACTCATGCTTACCATCTCCTTAGTTAAAACCCGTGCATTGGATTAGCTGGTTGGTGGTGGGCGCTGCGGCTCTGCTACAGCGCCCTTTCTTTTTTACCTGGTCAGTTCGTTGGCATCCTCGCGGGTGTTCACCTCGTCAGCCTGCATAGTCGCCCTGATCCGGTCGCCTATCTCGTGTTCCTGCTCGGTGGCAGGCACTAGAACCCGGTCGGTTTCCCAGTCGGGGCCGGTGGCCTCCACTGCATAGAACTTGCTGCCGTCCTCCATCTCCACGGTGTTGACGATTTCACCCCGCACCCGGTCGCCGTCCTCCATGTGCCGGAAGTGCTGGCCGTCAATCTCTACGCCCTGGGCGGCTTCCTGCTCTGCCTGGGGGGTCTGATTATGCGTGGCGGCTTTCTCCTGCTCTCGCTGCGGCTCCGGCTTGTAGTCGCGGGCTGGGCCAAAGCTGCCGGATAGCTCGGCGTCCTGTTCCTGGCGGCGGTCGCTCTGCTGTACCTGGCCCCTCTCGGCGGTGCCACCTCGGACAAACTGGCTCAACTTCTCGGCCTCGCGCTCGCGCTCTTTTTCCTCGCCCTGGTGCTGCCGGTCGAAGTCGCGGCGCATCTTGTCCAGTGAACTGCTCTGTTGCTGGTTCTTGGCCAAGTCGTCCAGTGTGGTGACTCCAGCGGACACCATGCCCCGTTGTGTGCTGTCCAGCTCTACGCTGACCGATGTTTTTGTAACGGTTGCGTTCATGCCCATACGGTCGGCAACGTCATAGATTGAACTGCGGAAGGTGGTAGCCCGCCCGCCTCGCTGGTAAACCGTGCGGCTGTTGCTGCTGACTTCCATTTCTTCCTTGGCCTCTGGTTCGTGGCCTTCCTCTCCTGAGTAGGTGGCCAGCAAGTCGGCTTGTGCCTCCAGCGCCTTAATATCGGCGTGGGTGCGGTGTACCTGCTCGGCCAGCTCGGCCACTTTCGCCTGATCGCCCTGCTGCTCTGCCTGGGCTTTCTCGGCATCCAGTTTGGCCAACTTCTCGCGCTCTTTACTGATCTGTTCTTGAAGCTCCATTGTGTTGCTCTCCTTATGCCAAGTTCCTGAGTGCTTCCATTTCGGTGATCTCGGTGTTCACCATATCCAACGTGGATTGGTCGAAGTCATCAAAATAGCCTTCTCCCATTTCCTTTCTCGTTTCTAAAGCGTGCTGCTCGTTGTAAAGGTGTTCTAATCGGGCCTCGATCTCGGCCCGTCTAATATCCCGATCGCTCATAGGGTAAAGCTCCTGTATTGGTTAAAGTCCGTGGCCACCATCGCGGCCCTTGCTGCGGCTTCTCCGCTGCTCTCTCTCTTTCTCCTGCTGCTGTTCCTCCCTTTCCTTTTGGCGTTGCTGTTCGCGCTCCTGGGCGGCCTTGCGGGCGGCCTGGTTACGCTCCTGGTCAAACTGTTGAACACGGCGGGCGGCCTGTTCCCGTTGCTGCCGGGCCTGCTCCATTGCCGGATCGGCAAAGGTGACGCGCATACCACTGGCGGCCACAACGTCCAGCACGGCCTTTTTATATTCATCGGTGCCGTTAACTGTCAGCTTCGGGCCAAACTTCTGCACGGCCAGCCGTAGGGCGGTTTCCAGCTCCTGGGGCTTGGTCTGGTATGTGCGAACCTCCCGGCCTGCATCGGTAAACAGGCGGCGGCCTCGGTCATCGCTGTAATGAACATCGCCCCGGCGATCTACCTGATAGCTCAGGCGGCGCATGATCGGCGCGGCCTGCTCCTGCTGCTGCCCTTCCACTGTTGGCGTTCCTGGCTCTGCCTGGCTGGGTCTGTCGGCCTGTCGGCGCAACTCCAAAAGGGCGGCCTGATCGCCTTGCTGGGCCTTCTCGGTCAGGAACTCCCGGAACTGCTCGGCGGGCGGCTTGTTAAACCGTTCTTTCAATGCCTGGCGTTCGTCCTTGATCTGCTCCGATAGCGCCTTGTCAGCAAGTGCCTTTTCCATCCGGGCCACGGACAAAGCGGCGCGGCGCTGTGCCCTGGTTAACCCCTTGTCGCCCTCGATGCGGTTTTTCCGGGTGTACCACTGTTGCCGCAACTCGCCCCGGCGCTGCTTGTCGCGCTCCTTCTGCTGCTCCCATGCCTCGCCCTTGGCCTCGCGCTGTGCCGGTTTCCAGTGGTCGCGGTACTCGGCCCACAACTCGGCGCGGGGTCTGGCTCGGTGCTGTTTCTGCGGCTCCTGGGCCTGCTGCTCGGCGTAGATGTCGCGCAAAATCTCGCGGGCCTGCTGCCACGGTAGGTTTAGCTCCTTGGTCAGAAAATCCGACACGTTCAGGTTTCGGGTGCCGCACTTGATCCGGTCGCTGCCGTCCTTGCCCTTGGTGATTTCGTACCGCTCCGGCTGTACGCCGTGGCTCTGACTGGTGGCGGCCAGTAGGCGGGCGGCGTCCAGCTCGCGCTTGATCTGTACCATTTCACCCTGTTGGCCGGTCTGCTGCTGTCGCTGCTCTGCCAAGTCGCGGCGGTACTGACTGGCTACGCTGTCAGACTGTCGGCGGGCGGCTCGCTCTGGTCGCTGCTCTCGCTGTTGGCCAATCTCTGTTTGATTTCCGTTAAGTCGTTGGATAGCGGCGCTAACAGCTCTGCGAGTTCGTCTATTAGCGATCCCTCCGGCTGCTTGTTCAACGCCTCCATCAACTCGGCTAGCTGATTCGATATGGCGGCCTGCTGTTCGCAAATCGTTGTTAAGATCGGCAAAAGCTGCTCGGTGCTGTCCTGGTTGCTCATAGTCTGCTGTTCTCCATTTGGCGTTAAATCGTTGTTCACGGTCGGCCAGAATCTCGCGGCGGCGCTCCTGGTCGGCGGCCTTATATTCGGCGTACATTTTCCGGTTGCCGGAATTGAGGTAACGCACCTCACGGGCGCGGACTTCGTGCCACTCTTTCAGGCGCTCGCTGATCTGCTCCGGTGTCGGCTTGGGTCGCCCTGGTGTGCTGTACCCCCCGCCCTGCTCGGCGGCCAACTTCTGCACCTTCTGAGCGGTTGGCAACTCGATAAACTCACGCGAAAAAAGCGGCTCTTTCAGGTTCACACCCTTGGCGGCACCTTCCGGCTTTATATTCAGGTACTCACCGCCCCGGCGCTCTTTCACCTCGCCAAACTCGGCGGCCAGCTCCCGGAACTGCTGCCAGTCGTTGACGTTGTTTTTTATAACAGCGGCCAACAGCTCGTTTTTAATCTCTCCACCTTGCCCGGTGAATACATCACCTTTATATCGGCTTATCATTTCATGTTCGCCGGTCAGCTCTAGGCGCTGGTGATCCTTCGGGCTGGCTAATCCATATTTGGCGTTAATATGTTCCTGGAATGCCTCAAGGAATTTAGTCTGCTGCTCAACTTTGCCAAGCGGGTTTAAATTGTGACCGCTTAACAAATTCTGTTCAGGTATCACAATATGAACGTGTGGCTTTCGCTCTATAAACTCACCTGTTCCACGGTGGTTATAGCTTTTAATTTTCGGCAAGTGTGCCTCAGCATAAAAATTAAACTCATCATCTTGATATGCTGAAAAGGCAAACTCTTTAAATTCATCGGTTATATTCTGCAAAGCCTCACGGCTTATTTCATCCTCACGGAACGCCAAAGTAATATGCAGATATTTTTCACCCTGCTTGCCCATTCCATTTATAACACTGTCGGTTAGCTCTAAATCACCCGACAAAATAACGCGCTCGTCCAGTGTGTCGCGGTCAAATTCGCGGCCCTGCTTCTGGCCATTCTCCAGATACTCCTTAATACCTGATTCACCGCCCCGGACTCTAATCAACATCTTTAATCACCGCTTTCATATAACGGGCCATCAGCTCCAACTGATCCAATATATTGCTATAAGTGGCCTCGCTAATAGTCCCGGCGTTGTAATCCAAGTTAGCCCGGTGCGCCAACTGGTTTACGTTGTTGCTCGTCTTGTTGAACAGGTAAATAAGGCGCTGCTTTTCATCACTGCTCTTAATCTTTTTGGCCTTCTTGATCTGTGCAGCGGCTGCGGCTGCCCGCTCGATCTTTTCTAGGGAAACGGCGGACTGAATAGGTGCGGTTCCTACCTCGCCCAATCGCTGCCGGATATGCTGGCCCAAGCTAACGCCCTGCAAGGTGGCCTCACCTAGCAGACGGTTATAAAGACCTTCCGGCAGACGCAACGCCACCGATTCGGTCAGCTTCTCATTGCCTGGCTTGCTCATGTGTTCGCTACCTCCACCGCCGTTAGGGCGGGCACCATTCGGGTTTCAAAGGGCTGGCCCTTTGGCACGGGATGTTTCAAAAACGCGGAGCGGCTTTTGTAAACATCCGACGTGCCTATGCTCTAGTGCCATCAATATAGCCCGGTGCGAAATTGGTGTCAACAAAGGTTAAAACGTGTTAAAAAGGGGTTGACTCTGCACAATGCTGGGTTTAATCTGGGTTCAAGAAGGTTAAAACAGGTTAACAATGATTCAAAAACGGTTAAAAGGGGGTTCATATGGACGCTGACAGCTTCCTAAAGCAGAACGCCCCGCGCCCTCGGTCTGCAATGGCTGACTACTGGGAGGACATTAAGAAGCTGAGGGCGGCAGGCTGCACCCTGGAACAAGTACGTTCGTTCCTGGCAGCCAACGGGGTGACGGTCAGTGTGGCCGCCATATCCAAGTACATAAAACGGCGTGAAGCAGAAGGGGACACCATCGCTAAGGCTGAAACACCAGCAACGGCAGAAACCCCTGTTGAACGCCAAAAGGAGGCGGCACCAGAACCGGCCTCTAGCACGACTGAAAAACCGGCAAAGCCCGGAAAGTTTGAAAAGAAACAATCCAAAACTTTTGGCCATAGTGCAAAAAGTGATGGAATAAACGACTTACTTAAATAGGGGATTTAAGCAATGACCACTAAACAGGCAAAAGCAACCGAAGCAACCGAAAAAAAGGAAAGTGCAAGCATGAAAAACACGGTTCATTTTATCCTGCAAGGCAAGGGCGGTATCGGCAAATCTTTCATTTCTGCCCTTCTCGCGCAGTATATTAAAACAGCTCACGGCTCTGTTTCCGCTTTTGATATTGACCAGGTTAACGCAACTCTGGCCGCTTATGACGCTCTCAAGGTTACACATATCCCGGTAATGAAGCCGGATAACAATCTGGATCAGCGTAAATTCGATAACTTGGTTGTTGCAATCCTTGAAACTGAGGAACCCTGTGTAATTGATAGCGGCGCTAATACCTTCTTGCCGTTGCTGCAATACATGGTTGAAAACGATGTTTTTGAAATGCTGAAAGAATCCGGCAAGCGTGTATATATCCACTCCATTATTGGCGGGGGTGATAACCTGCGCGACACTGCTAACGGCTTCCACTCCATCATTAAGGGAATTTCCAATACTCCGGTTGTCCTGTGGCTGAATGAGCATTTCGGCACAACAGACACTAACGGAAAAGAATTTACCGAAACAACGCTATTTAAAGAAAGTGAAAAGTCCATTGCCGGTCTGGTTACATTGCATGAACGTAATAAAGATACGTTCGGGCTTGATATTAAAGAAATGACAGAGGCGCGGCTTACTATTGAGGAAGCCATTGCAACTGATCGTTTTAATATCATGCAAAAACAGCGTATTAAAACCGTGGCCCGTGATGTATTCGGGCAACTTGAAAAAATCGAGTTCTGATTATGGACAAAAAAAAGATAGTGGCCGAAATAGCATCCCGGCATGGGGTGCTTATTCGGGAGGATGACCCGGCCTTTTATATCGTTGACCTGGCAACAATGGTTATCGAAGAAAAGGCCGAAGAAATCCGGGAGGCAGTGGGGAAGGCTGAACAGTCCATTCCCTACTTGCTGGATTTGAAACGGAAGGAGATAGACGAAGCGGCGGCCCGCATTCTGGCCGCCTCTGACGACCTGGAAACCCAACGCAAACAACTGGCCGAAACGCTGCAACAGGACGTTGATAACGAACTGAGGGCACGGGTTGAGGACTACACCAGCCAGGTCATGGCGGCCATTAAGTCCACTATCCGGGAAACCGTACAGGATGAAATGACCAATGCGGCGCTAACCATCGAAACAGCGGCGCGGGAGCTGGAACAGGCCCGGCACGGGCTTCGGCGTAGTCAATTACAAGACCTGTTGTGGATGGGGGCGGTTGGTACGGTCGGCGGTTTAATCTCGCTGCTGTTTTACGTCACGTTTTTTTAGAAAGGAGGCTTTGCCATGAACGTGAATTTCTTTGGTCTTTTCCTCCGGGCGTTCTTTCGCGCCCTGGGAACGGCGCTTTTTGCGCCCTGGAGACTGGCAGGACAGCTATATATGGTGTTTGCTAATGGTGCGCGTTACATCTGGATCGAATGGCTTTACATGGGGGTTACGGCCATTGGACTAGGGTATGTGCTGCATACAGGGGTTAATGAAGGCGTGGGCCTGGCTGTTTTCGCCTGGATAATGATTGCGTTCACTTGGCTGGTTGTTCTGGACGTTGCCAGTCAAATGATTGAGAAAATACCGGATCACGGGGCAGCCGGGGAACTGTTCGGCTGGCTCAAGTGGACACCAGCGGGCCGGGCAATTCCAAACCCGCGCACGACCCCAGTTAGCCAACACGGGAAAAACTACGTCCGGGGCGCTGCTGTTCTGGATGGTGCAGCGGTTGCGGCTGAACAGGCAGCAAGCGGGGAGAACTACGCGCTTAATATCCAGCTCGGCGGGGTGGCGATTCCCTACCAAAACGAGGCGGAGCATTTCCTAATTTCCGGTAAAACCGGGGCGGGTAAGACTCAGGCAATTAACGCCATGCTGCGGACGGTGCGCGAACGTGGACAGGTCGCCATTATTGCCGATCCTGCGGGCGGTTATCTTCAGCGGTTCGGGCGTGAGCATGACATCATCCTTAACCCGTTTGATGATCGTAATTCCAACTGGTCGCCGTTTCTTGAAATTGAATATGAAAACGATGTTGCCATGATCGCAAAAGCGGCCATTCCAGATTCAAACGGCAGCAGTAGCGAATGGAACAAGTATGCTCAAACTCTGTTTTCTGAGCTGCTGCGGATGCAATGGAAAAAGGGCAATCACTCCGTTAAAGAGCTTTTGAAGTTGGCCACCAGTGCGACACCAAAGGAACTCTATCAACTCCTTAAAGGCACACCAGCGGGCCAGTATGTTGCACCCGATAACGAACGGATGTTGGGTTCTATTCGCTCGGTTATGGCAACGTATATCGCGCCTTGGGAGTATTTGCCGGATCAAGGTGATTTCTCTGTTCGCCAGTGGGTGAGGGACGTAGATCAAGGAAAAACAGACGCCTGGCTGTACCTGACGTATATGGACAACCAGTTAGCCATGCTGCGGAACCTTGTTTCGTGCTGGCTGGAACTGGCCATTGTCGAAGGTCTGAGCCTGGAAGAAAAACCAACGCGGCGCTTGTTCTACATCATGGACGAACTGGACAGCCTGGGGAAAGTGAACAGCTTACGCAACGGCTTAACCAAGCTGCGGAAATACGGCGGCGTCTGCGTGAATGGCTTGCAGACCATCGCCCAGCTTCGGGACACCTACGGCAAAGAAGAAGCTCAAACACTGCTTTCTTGTATGTCTACCAAACTGTTGTTGGCGGCGGGTGACAGTGAAACAGCGGAGTATTTCAGCCGGGAAATTGGGGATCAGGAATTTCAGCGGGAGAACCGGAGTAAGGGGCAGTCGGCCCGGATCGGGGAGCTGGCCAGCTCATCCGAAAATGTCAGCACGGAACACCGGACGGAACGGGCGGTTCTAGCGTCTGAGATTACCGCTTTGCCAAACCTGCACGGTTTCTTGAAGCCTGTAGGGCTGCCAGTAATGCGCATTACGTTGGAATATCGCGGAATGGAAAACCTGAACCCGGCTTTCATCAGGAAGGAGGCAAACAACAATGGCTGATATGACCCTAAACCCCATCGCTTTGCTGAAAACCGTTGTGGTGATCGTGGCGGGCGTGGCTATCGGCTACCTGGTGGCCGATAAAGACCGGAGCCAGGCGGTGGCAAATAAGGCGGCGGCGGCTGAAAAGATGGAACAGCGGCTAGGTATACAGCCACGGGAACAGTCGGAAGGTGAACAGCCTAGAATTTCCCGGTTCGATCCTGACTATATACAACAGCGGGTAGAAGAAAACCGGGCAGCACGGGAAGCCCGGCAGGAAACGCGCACCTTTGGCGAACGGCTGGCCGACAAAGTACCAACGGCACCGGCTGAACCGGATCAAGCTACAGAAGCCAGTGAGACACCGGCACCGGCTCAACCTGAACGAAAAACTGTTACCTGGGGAAGCCTGGGCGCGGATCGCCAGCAGCAGGAACGGGAACAGCGGAACACCGGCACGGAACAGACTAGCGACTAATCCAATGCACGGGTGAAGCGTCAAACCATAGCCGGGCCATGCCCGGCTTTTTAACGCCAAAAGGGAGGGGGTTAGCCTTCCCCCTGGGCGGCATCTTTCTTGGCCGTGGTGCGCTTCCTGGGTGCTGTGGCTTTCTTCTCTGGCTGCGCCTTCTGGATCGCGGCCATCAGCTCCTTATTCTGCGCGGTGATTGCTTCCAACTGACCGGCCAGCCCTGCGGCCTGTTCGCGGGCCTCTGCTGCGCTCTGGCGGGCTTTTTCCAGCTCGGCGGCCAACTGGTCGGCCTGAGCCTGGGCGGCGCTCTGGCGGTCGGCGGCGGCTTCCTGCTGCGCCTCGGCGCGGGCTTTCACGGTAGCCAACTCCTGGGCGGCGGTGTCGCGTTGCTGCTGAACGGCGGCCAACTGATCGGCATGGGCGGCGGTCTGCTGCTCCAGCTTCTCCCGGATCGCGGCCAGCTCTTGGCGGTGCTGCTCCTGTACCTCGTCCAGCTTTTGAGCGTGTGCGGTGGCTTGCTGCTCGGCGTGGGCCTTCTCCTGTTTCAGCTCGGCGCGTAGCTCCTCGATGCGCTGCTGTGCGTCCTGTTCGCGGCGTTCCAGCTCATGCAGCCGGGCGGCTGTCTCTGCAAGTTCCTGGGCTTGTTCCTGGCGTTGCTGCTCGGCGGCCATGTTCTCG